>NC_013888.1 GCF_000025525.1 Methanocaldococcus sp. FS406-22 | reverse complement strand
GAACTTTGGAATTAAAGTTCAGTCTCTGAATCAACTTCATAACAACCTCTCTATAACATTCCAAATCAAATAACTTTGAGATTTTAAAATCCCTTTTTGTGGATTTAAGAATAAAATATTTTGTTTAAGTGAAAACTTCTAACTTTTTTGTTTATTGTTATGTCTTCAATTTCATAACTTTCTTTAAACTCTTACTCTAAATTATATTTTTCTTTTAAAAATTCTTTAACAACTTTTAAAACTTCCTCTGCATTTTTTAAGCATTCTTCAGCATCCTCTTTTGTATATTTCTCCAGTGGATTCCACACATCCTCCCCCATTGGTTCAGGATATCGGGGCAAAGCCCAATGTCTTTCTAACTCCCTTATTATAGGTAATAAACTTTCAAATCTTCCTTTCCAATATTCATCGAAGTTATCCAAATTCCTTACCAGCAGGGTTGAAACATAATGTGTTTTTATAAAAACTCCAAATAAAATTAATACAGATTTAATGGGGTCTTCCCAACGTGGTCATTTATGGACAATTATAGGCATTTGAGATATTTTCCATTTAAATCAACATAATAGACCACGTTGGGATTGGGTGGCATTGGGTTCAACTCCCCTCTGGGTTCATTGGGGAGTAAATCATCACCCTTCACCCCAGCCACGGGAACCCCAACTCCGCCTAAAAATTCTTTAACCAATTCAACACCCCTCTTAAACACGTTAAAACAACCAACAAATTGTCTATCAAAAACACCACACTTATCACACTTAACAACCTGTCCCTCTTGGGACTTCATTTTACTCCCGCATACGGGACAGGTTTTTGAAGTATAATGAGGATTAACATAAAAAACAATACTCTTATACTCCAACCTTCTCGCAATCTCCCTCCAACTACTCCTATCCAAACTCCTATTAAAACTCGAATTATCATCATACATGTTAAACTTATCCAAATCCTCAAAAACGAAAATTGCATTTGGAAAGAGTTTTGACAGTTGTGAAGTCAATTTATTAATAAAATCATTAACTCGATTTTTTCTCCTATTAAGATATTTTTTCAATAATTTGCCAATCCTCTTCGGAGCTTTTTTATAGATTGACTTTAACTTATCAATTATAGCATCATAAACCTTCTTTATCCTATGCAATTCAGACAAATCAATCCTAATCCAACCTTTCTCAGGATGATATAAATCGAGTGATTTTAGATTACTATCAACTCCAATTAAAATCCTCTTATCGGATAAATTTAATGGTTTTTTAAATGTTATTAATGCTTCTTTGTCCTTTAAAATAACCTCTCCAATGGTGAAATCTCTAACTTTATCGAAAAACCATTCATTTTTAATATTTAGAGTTAAATATTCCTTTCTCGGTTTTATTGTAATTCTTATCAGCCCATTTTCTTTATCGTATTTTATTAGAGTTGTTTTAACCCTAACAAAAGGTCTTTTGAATATTGGCTTATTCCTCCCCCTCTTACCATTCAAATAATTCGACTTCCAACTTTCTATTGTAGAGTAAGCTACTTTTATAGCACCATCGACATAATGTGATGCGAAATTCCAATTTTTTAGTAGGATACTCCTTAACTCCCGTTTAAAAGTCTTATCCTTTGGAATCTCTGGAATTAATCGAATGGTAGTGTAATATTTATATTTTCTCCCCACCTTATATCGATGTTTTACCTTCTTTTCCTTCCAGTTGATGTTTTCCCAAATAATATCAACTGCCTTTTGGGCTATTTTTATAAATTCATTCGGTAGGTTGTCTAAGTTATAACCATGTCTAACTTTATAAGTTAATACAATTTCCGTTGGGAGTTTAGTTTTCCTCTTTGGCATTATCCTCCCTTAAGATTTCTTTAACTGTTTTGGTAAGCTTTTTATACTTGTGAGAACGCATTCCATAAAGCTTTCCTGCAAAGTGGGAAACAATCGTTATCAAATCTTCAACTAATTCTTCTTGTAGTGCCTTCTGTCGTTTGTTTATAATTACAATTTCAGTCCCATAAGATTTAAAAAACTCTTTTAACGTTTCAAAACCAAATCTTGTTAATCTGTCTGGATAAGCGATTATTACTTTTTCAACCTCCCGATTCATAACCATTTTTAAAAGTTTTTTATAATTCTTCCTCTTTTCGTTTAAACCACTACCAATGTCTTTTAATATTTGTATTTTCCAACCATTTTCCTCTGCATAGGATTTTATTAATTGTATTTGCCTCTCTAAATCATCTTTTTGAGTGTTTGATGACACTCTTGCATATCCGATAATTTTCCTTTGTTTGTCATCTTTTATTCCTAAGATTCGTTTTATTTCACTCTCTGGAACTCTTCTTTTACCTCCTACCGTTCTAACACATTTAATTTTTCCCGCCTTATCCCAACGTTGTAATGTTTTAATTGAAACTCCTAAGATTTTTGCCGCTTCTTTTAGAGTATAATGTCGCTCCATAACCATCAATGTCTATATTTGTCTATCTAATATATAACAGTTTCGGAAGGCTTTTTCAATACACTGTTGAGAGTGAAAGACAGAACCAGAGTGGTGATTTGTTTCCAATAAAATTTTTGCTATTTCCAAATCCTCCTCTGCCATAGATAGAAAAAACTTACTTAAATTAACTCTGCGATTTTCCATTCTTTCTCCCCATCAACAAATATTGGATTTGTTCTTTTAATAATTGGTCTTATTTTTTCAAGATAATTTTTCCAAAAATTATTTTTATCATAAATTACTCTATAACCAGTTAAAATTCCATATATTAACGGATTTATTGATTTAATTGATAATTCTTCTGGCTTTACCAAGATTGGAGATAAGGCTATACAATATTTTTTAAGAAACTCTAAATCAATATCTTTTATAATTTTATACCTATCAATTCTCCTTTCTGGTAGGTTTTTAACAATAATCAACAAATCAATATCAGAATATTCTGTAGCTGTTCCTCTTGCATAAGAACCAAATAAAATAATTGATATTAAGTCATCCCCAAATTTCTCCTTACATTTATTTAAAAATTCATTTAGGATTTTGTTTAACATTTTTTCATTCATTTTTGACCCTCCCCTTGCATAACTACTATTTTCCCATACTTATTCCTCTAACGGAATTAGAGCAACAATATGCCCCTTTTGAATTATCATCCTACCAACATCCTTGCCATCAGCCCTCGCATCTAAAACCATAATATTATACTTATCCTTTGCCTTAACCAAGCCCTCAACAACCATGCCATTGTCCAAATGGATTTTACACTTCTTCTTATGAGCAAATAACAACAAATAATCCTTATAATCATCCTCCTTCTTTACTTGCTTCCTCTGTGGCATCCTCCTCTGCTTATTCTGCTTTTGCTTTGGTTTATTCATCTTCTCAACCTCTTTCTTTATCTCATCTAAATGCTTAGTTTTAATATGCTTTTTTATAACTTTTAAGTCTGCATTAGTATAATCACAATAAGGACATTTATAGAAAAATCCCTCCTTCTTTATCTCCAAGTTTTCAATGTATTTGTCAATATCCATTATATCCCTCTTATTCTATTATTTCATAAAAATTAATTTTATAACTCCCACAACTTGAGGATTTGTCAATACATACACTATCATGAACACAATAATCAAATAAAAGATTCTATCAGTCTTTTTATCCAATTCATAAAACTTATTATCCACATACCTTAAAATCTTCTCATCCATAGAATTCATCCTCTCCTCCAATAGGGCAATATCATTCTTAGTGGCTAATTCATTTTCTAACATTGAATAACACCAACACTCAATGAAAAAATTATTTCAATATGGCCTTTACAATTTCATAAGCATAAGGATTCAAAACAATTACAGCAAATAAGGTAATTAGTATCAATATTTTTATTTGATTAAATTTATTATCAACATACCTTAAAATCCTCTCCTCCATAGAATTCATTTTTTCCTCCAAAAGGGCAATATCCTTCTTAGTAGCCAACTCATCCCTCAAATCATCTTTAACCCCTTCCCTAGCCTCTCTCTCAATCTCCTTTATTACCTCAACAACCACATCATAACATTCCATAGCCTTCTTCTCATCCTTAACATATTTAAGTAACAACTCATATATCCTAGCATAGGAGACTGCCATACCAACACCTCCACCAGCAGATACAACATATAATATATATTATATTATATATTATATCAACCGATACCTTCCCGGTTTTGGTTCATCAATATCTCCAAACTTTTTCAACTTGTTTAACAATCTTTCCAATTCCTTCTCATTTATTCCTTTTTCTTCAACAAAATTTAAGATTTCATCAAAACCAACTAAAACCTCCGAACTCCCATGTGAAAGCTCTTCTATGGCATTATACACAATATCTAACTTTTTCCTTTCACTACTATGAACTCCCATTATTTTGTCAATATCGAATATTCCAGTTTCTGGGTCATAAGCAATCTCTTTTAAACATTCTGTTATCATTCCAATTGCCTCCTCTGCATCCTCAACATCAACAACATCTTTCAATTTTGCTTTTGCATGAGCTTCAGCCAATCTTACGGCCGCTTCTAACTGTCTTGCAGTGATGTTATGTTTTTTCCTCATCTCTACATACCAATTTACTAATTTTTTCTTAGTTTCCCCAGTCATAACTGGTTTTAACTGCCTTGCGTAGAAAATGTATTTTACAATGAACTCAAAGTCAATTATCACTCCATCAATCTTAATGTAATCTAATCTAATCTTTTTATTAACTTCCTTGTCTAAATAAGCCCTATGCACATCTATAATGTGTTCTGCAATTTCCTTATCAGCCTCTTTATCTGCCCTATCCCTAATTGGGAAAATCAAGTCAAACCTGCTAAGCAATGGAGCTGGGATATCAATCTGTTCAGCTACAGAAACATCCGGATTAAATCTTCCCCATCTTGGGTTTCTCGCACAAAGAAAGCTACAAACTGATTGCAACCTTGCATCAATCCCTCCTTTACAAAAATGGATTACATCCCCCTCCATAGCCTCATAAAATGTAGTATCTCCTTTGGGAATGTAGAATTCATCAATACATACAGTTCCAATTGACTTTGGAACAGGCCCAACTTTCACAGTCCAACTTTCTCCAGATAGGCTCTTTTTCTTCTCTGCAATTGCAAAAACACTGTTAATCGTTGAAGTTGGCATACTCACATAATTATTACCTGGAATCTCCGCAATCTTTCTTAAAATAACCGTCTTCCCAATCCCAGGGTCTGTAATTAAGAGAATGTTGATTTTATCCCTTTTTCCTGGTTTTTTCACCCCCCTAATTTGTTGTAAGAAAACAGCTTTTTTTACAAGTGAATGCCCCTTAATCTCTGGGATTAATCTATCTGATAATAAATCAATGACATCCTTCCTCTTAGCAATCTTTTTAATATCTTCAATGTCCTTCTTTGTCAATCTTGGAGCAATGTTATCAATCTCCTCAACATCCACTGCCTGAACAACCAAATCATAAACTTTGGATTTTGAACTCCTTGGAACTGTCCTGACGATACCTGTAATCTTCACATATCCACTAAAAACCCCGTCAGAGTCTTCATACAACACTCTCTGCTCCCTTATATACCCCTTCTCGTTAGGTAGCCCCTGAACAATCAATTCCTGAAAGTTTGTGTATTCTTCGTCTTTAATGTGCTGTAATTTTACATTACACTCATTACATACCAACTTATCACTATTTTTTGCAAAAAAGTCCCTGAGATACACATTAACTATTTTTCCACATCTTGGACATTGGAAAACACTCTTTTTCACAAAAACAGAAACATGAGACGCGTAAATTATGTTTGCTTCAAATTCTACTACCTTATTAACATATTCAGCATTAATCTTATTAACATCAATTTCCAATGCTGGAAAATCACACAAAACAACCTTAAAATCTCCCATTTCATAAGTTATCTCATAATATACCTCATTAAATAATTTTGTCAAATAATCAACTACCTGATAATAATTATCAACACTCTCAATGGCATAATCAATCATATCCCCAAACTCTGCAGATAAATCCCTTGCAGAAAGCCTAATCTTCCTTTCCAACTTCTCGGGACCAACAACAGTAATATAATTCTTTAAATATTTTCTTAACAAGTCTTCATATTGCATTATGATAAATTCCATATCTATTTTAAAATTAGATTCATCACTTTCATTATCATCATTTAAAACATTTCTTAATTCATTTGTGATTTTAATAACCTTATAACCATCCTCTTCTCCAATATCAATAAAATTAAGATATTTTTTTAATATTGCAATGAATGTGTTGTAATACAACCTTCCAAGCCCTATTTCCTTTGCCTTTAGCATCAATTCAGCTTCATTTACCTCCTCTTTTTCTACTAAAAACTTTATTAATTCCTTATATTCTGATTCTTTATCATATTTGCTTTCTTTATAGGTAGGATGCTTTTTCCTCTCACGTTCGAAAATATTATATATTTTATCAATAATATACTCATTTGGGGACATGCACATCACCTTAAAACTTTGGTAGATATCCTATACGTAATCGTGCAAAATTTTTAATAAACCACTGTGAATCTCTATTAGAACACTCTTGTGTCCTAACGTAATCGTACAATACTCCCAAATGTTAATCGTGCTGGGCTTCCAGCCTTTTTTTTAATCTCAACACTTCATCCTCTGGAATCTGATAATATACTCTATATAACGTTTTTCTAATGTTAGCTTTCAATTCTCCCTTTTCAATCCATCGAATTACAGTAGTATGAGCTACACCCAAGATTTTTGCAGCTTCTCTGGCAGAATAATACTTCATAACAATCACAACTTAATGGTTTATTGTTATATTGTAACATTGGATATATATACTTTGCTATATCTATTACAAAGCTCCGAACTTTAGCTCAGAAAGGTAGCTAGAGATAATTAAGTCATACTACTATAGCCAGATATCCAAAATATATATCTCAACTTATATTCCTTTATCTGTTTAGTAATAACCTTATCCTGTTTTATCTATTCTTATCCGTTCTTATCTGTCTCTATCTATTCTTATCCGTTCTTATCTGTTTGGAATTGTTTTTATCTAACAGATAAGAACCTTATCTGTTTTAATCTAATCTTATCTGTCGGATAAGACTTTTATCCGTATATATCTATCAATACTCAACAGATAAGGCATATTCCATCCAGATAAGAAATTGAGTTTTTCAACCCCTATGATTTTATGATTTTTTCCAATTTCGATGGTTGTGCATACAATAAACACAACCATTGTTAAAATCTCAAAAATCCTCGTTATTCTCCGAAAAATAGGGGTAATAACTCCTTGACATTCCTCAAATCTCCAAAACTCCTCATTGTCCCGAATATACTATATACCATAATTATGTTATTTCACATATACTGAACAGTTCTTTTCCTCATACTCTCCCTAATACCTCTAAATTGAGATTTAATTGGTATTTTTCCCGAAAATGGGGCTAATGATTCCTTGATTTTCCCAAAAAATTGGCAGTTTTGTTTTTTGTGGATGCGATAGTTATATATACTCTCTATTACAGAAACTATAATGTTTCTTTTAAATTAATCACGTGGGGTGCAATAGAAGTTAAGGAGGGACAAGGAGGAGAACTATTTTAAATACACAAATGTATGAAAATGTCGTTATAGTATATATTGAAACAACTATATATCAAAATATTAGTTTATTCCAATAAATTAGCTCCGATGACCGATGACCCACACTCCGTTGGGGGTGTGGCAGAGTGAGGGGCTGGGAGGGGGACTGCCCATGCCATAAAGGGCGACCCTCCAGGAACCTTTCGGCTCTCCACATCCGTGGAGAGCAGGATGTTTCAATATGTGAATTAATCGATATATTGGGGGCATTGTTTATTCCTGAGGGCGGTAGCCGTCGTGGGTAATGGCAATTACCCACGACGGGTTAGGACTGCCTCGATTATTGGTTATTCCAAATGGATAAATATAAACAAACAAACCATGCACACCACAAAAAACAACACAATTTGGGAGAAACTAAGGTTAATACAAAGTGTGTAAGCACATTTTACAAATACACATTGTTATAATTGTTTATTTAGCGAATACAAAATATTTATATTAACCAATTGTGGTAAAATTTGGTGGGATTTAATGGGTAGGAATAGGCCTTTACATCACCAGCTAAAGTATGCAGTCATGCAATCCTATAGGCATAGAGGGCAAAGAAGACAATTTAAACAGCAATGGCAGGAATTAGACAAAGCTTATGAGAGGGGAGACATTACCTTCGAAGAATGGCTCAAAGAAAAATCAAAAATTTGGTTTGTAGCCTCAAGGGGGGATTTTTGGCGTGGGAATAGGCATAAGGAGGGATACTTAGACTCCTTAATAAAATTTGCAAATAACTTTGGAAGATGGATACAAAATGAATTTAAAGTTAAAAGAGCTTGCGATATAACTCCTGAAATGACTCAACTTTTCCTCGAATGCAAAGCAAAAGAGGGAGTTAGAGCAACAACATTAAAAAAGTATGTTTCAATGATTAAAGCATTGAATTTAGCCTGTGCTAAAACTTATGGGCTAAAATGGAATTTTAAATTTGCAAAGGGGATTTATGTTCCTCAGCATGCACTACAACAAGAAGCAAGAACCATAAGGATAGAACCTGAAGATTATAAAAGGGTTATCAATAGTGAGTATTTCCAAAAATCAAAGAGCAAAGCAAAGATTGGCATTGTTTTAGCAAGACATTTTGCTTTGAGAGTGAATGAAATTGCAAAACTAAAATATGGAGATGTTGTTTTAGATGAAAGAGCTATTCCAGACTCATTAAAGCGTTTTATGGTTGGGAAATCAATATATAATGCTTATTTAATTGTCAAAAACTCAAAACATGGATTACATAGAGTAATCCCTGCTCATACTGAAAAAGAGTATGAATTGCTCAAATCAATCAAAGAGCATCAAATAAAAAACAACATTTTAGATGATGTTGAAATTGTAGGCTTGGATAAAGATAGTGTTAATGCATTTTTTAGAAGATGTTTAAAAAACTGCGGATTAAACTATTATGTTGAAAAAGGGGTTAATATTCATGGATTGAGAAAATTGAGAGCTTCAGAATTGTTTTTAGAGAAGTTGAAGGAGATATACACTAATGTTTATGCTGGCAAAAATATGCCATTGAAAAAGAAGATTTACTTATCCTTTAAAAAAGCTGGGGCTTATGTTGACAAATATTTGGGGCATGAGAATAAATCAAAGGGAAAACAACATTTAAAAAGAGAAGGTCGATGGGATTTGATAAAAAAGTATCAATTGGATGTTTTAAAGCCAGAGGATATAGCAATGGCATTAGTAGAGTGTGGATTGGATTATGAAACTGCTTTGGAAACTGTCAAAGAAGTGCTAACTGACTTGAATTAAATGCCACTGTTTATAAAATAATTAAAAGGTGGTAATTAATGCTGAATTTGTTCAAAAAAGACAAAAAAGAAGATTATAGAGAAAAAGAGAATTATCAAAGCATTCATAACGTTGTTAAAGCTCACTATGATGATTTTTTAGCCAATATTAACAATGGCATGAATGGAGGGGTAAAAAGGGCTGGGATTTCCTTTCCTGAAAATTTGCATGATTTTTTATATATTTGCTCAAAGTATGAAAAAATAACAGTTAGTAAATTAGTTGTAGATTTACTATTATTTGTTTTAGAGGATAAGGAGAGATTTAATGAGTTTTTAAAAGAAAAATATGGTAAAAAATTATAGATTGTTGTATATTGGCAGTGGCATCTGGATTAATAGCTATGCCACTGCCTACATGTTTTGGATATAGTGTTCAAAAAAATTCAACCTGCACTTAAACAATATGATTTAGAAAGAATAATTTAAAAAGAACAAAAATATTTATATGGGTTTTTTGATATTTTTATTTGTTTGATTTAGTTGTTTATTGTAGTGTTGTGGCTGTCTCGCCGAATGAACTTTGAATTTAATAAAGGTAATAACTATTTGATATTTGCTAATTTAGAGGATTTTTATTTAATTTCTAAGGATATGGTAGTTTGATTATTCGGAATATTTAGGTTTATTAAATCATTTAGATTTTTAAAAGTTAAGGTTAAATAATAAGCTAAATAAAATTTCTCCAACCAATAAGTTAAATCTTCAAATTTAGAAATATAAAAATCCTCTATTTTGTATATAAGAAAAAAGCTTATATAGCGTTGGATTTATAAATAAAAGATGTCATCTATACTTAGAAAAATATGGTTCCAAAAAGCTTAAATATAAGAATGGTAATTAAAACTATATTGTCGATGATTGCCCTGTTAAAATCAGACCTCTTAGAGGATGGAAACATAACACATGATATTAACAAATAACTTTCTAAAATGGTTAAAATCAGACCTCTTAGAGGATGGAAACCTCTTATCAGCATTTATTATTTTTTCTATTGGTTGGGTTAAAATCAGACCTCTTAGAGGATGGAAACTAGAATTCCTTTTGATTAAATACATCGTAAAACTGCGTTAAAATCAGACCTCTTGGAGGATGGAAACTATTCTTTTAATCTACTAAGGTATATATTTACTGCGTGTTAAAATCAGACCTCTTGGAGGATGGAAACCTAACTACATCGTCTGTAACTTCTTTAATTTCCTTATCAGTTAAAATCAGACCTCTTGGAGGATGGAAACTTCAATTAAAAAGCTCTCTAACTCTTCACTATAATCGTGTTAAAATCAGACCTCTTGGAGGATGGAAACTTACCCTAAACAAAGCTGTAGCTGTATATAAATATTTGTTGTTAAAATCAGACCTCTTGGAGGATGGAAACCTTTTAGATAACATTTTTGTAATGCTGGAACTATAAAGTTAAAATAAGACCTCTTGGAGGGTGGGAATTGGTTTTCTTTTTTTGTAATACATTTTGTTTCATTAATGAAATTTAAGCAGTTCCTATTTTAACACTGCTTATTACCCTCATACTGGTTTTTTATAACGAATTGCATTTGTTTAAAATAGGTTCGAAGGAGGGGTGGGTTAATCAACTTTAAACTTCTAAAAAATCTTGCACTTAATCAAGCAGTGGCATGATAAAAACACCAAATATGTATGTTAAATAACTTACATTTTTAGTGTCCGGAATTTTTTAACCAAAGTTTGCCTTTGAGGCTAAAGACCAACACCACCACACATAATAATAGCAAAAATTGCTTAAACACACATACTGAACTTTGGAGATATCTTAATAGTTTATATACTTTTAAAACAATTTAATCATGCCTTTAGAAATATAGAAAAATAGAAAGGTAAAGCCCCTAATGGTGTTGCTATGAATGATAAAATAACCTATTTTATAGATAACACAATTTCCATAATAAAATTAACTCTTATGACTTACTTAGTTATAGCTATTGGTATAATGTTCCAGCCCTTGCAGTATCCAACTAACATAAGCATTATATTCATGGTAATTATAGGAATTGGCTTATTATTTGCTTTCCAATTTATATTAGGCTATGGCTTTGACATTTACAAACAACTAAGCATAGAGGATAGAATAGAATTCTACAACTATGTTGTTAGAAAAATATTTAACATACTAATTGAACATAGCTATTACGGGTTATTGCTAAGCACATACAACTTATTTGTGTATAAAAAAGCCATTGCCATTGGATTATGTTGTATAGCAACATTAGGAATAATTACATTTTGGATTTTAGGAAATAAGCTAATAAAAAATGGTTAAAATTATGTTTTAGATAGTTTTACACTCTTAGCCCATCTATAAGTCATAAATGCAATAGCAAACAATAGGAACAAATAAATCCCCATGGCAATAAAAAACACATCATTGTTAGATAACTCCATAACTACCAACCTCTATTTTTCTACTCATAGTTATGGCAACTATAGAATATAACTTTTGTTATCTTCACTGGAAAGGTAGCAGAATATACAAGTATGCAAGTATATTTTTGTTCAGAGTATATTTTTCTACAAATATGCTCTTTTACTTTGGATAACATTTCAACTATTGGATATAATTTTTCATTTCCATTTTATCTTTCTTTAACATGTTCCCTTAATTAGTTATTATACAAAATGACTGCCTATTTTTTATAAAATCGGCAATATACCCTCTATAAAACAGTGGCATGCACTTCGAAAATTTCTAACTTATCCT